>NZ_JBLQTR010000002.1:0-44167 GCF_048684935.1 Serratia sp. BNK-17
GGGTCCTTCCTGGGGTTCAAAACACCGAGGGGCGCTAGACGCGCGAAAAGTCGCTATTTATGAGCTTTTTGGACGCGGATCCTACTTCCTTCTCACTTGATACCTAACGCATTGTTTTTAATTGATTCACCTATAGCCAGAGCGGGAAGTGATCCTATCGAGATCCTCTCGATTTTCGGGAAATCACTTCCCGGTTAAAAAAATGTTAATAAAAAGGAGTTTCGGGGGGATTTATGAATGTAACAAAGGCACAACTGGCGGATCTCTTCGAAGTTTCAACGCGCACGATCACCACATGGCAATCGCAAGGAATGCCGGTAGTGGCCGGCGAGGGGAACGGCGGTAAAGGCGGGGAAAATACCTATTCGACAAAGGACGTTATTACCTGGTACGCCGACCGCGAGGCCTCGCTAGAAAACGAGATATTGCGTAAAGAGCTGGACGCCCTGCAGCAAAGCGGGGATGAGGCCTTGCAGCCCGGCACTATCGATTATGAGCGCTACCGTTTAACCCGCGCTCAAGCCGACGGCCAGGAATTAAAGAATGCTAAAGACTCCGCCGAGGTAGTGGAAACCGGCTTCTGCATGTTTGTCCTGTCAAAGGTCGCGGGGGAGATTGCCGGCATTCTTGACGGCATTCCTCTCTCAATGCAGCGGCGCTTTCCTGAACTGGAAAATCGGCATATCGAATTTTTAAAGCGGGATGTGGTGAAAGCCATGAATAAAGCGGCTGCGCTGGATGAAATTCTTCCGGGGTTGCTGAATGAGTATATCGAACAAACGGATTGATCGGCTGCGTTATTGGGTTGCCGCCGGTCTGCGCTCGCTATTCCGCCCCGTTCCTATGACGGCGGTAGAGTGGGCAAACGAATATTATTACCTCCCTAAAGAATCCTCCTATCAAGAGGGGCGCTGGGAAACGATGCCGTTTCAGGTTGCGATCATGAACGCAATGGGGAGCGATGACATCCGGGAGGTAAACCTGATTAAGTCGGCGCGCGTCGGCTATTCAAAAATGTTGCTGGCCGTCGTGGCGTATTTTATCCAGCACAAACAGCGAAACGGGCTGTTGTGGCAGCCGACGGATGGCGATGCTGAAAATTTTATGAAGTCGCATGTCGAACCGACGATCCGCGACGTTCCCAGTCTCCTGGCAATGGCTCCCTGGCACGGAAAAAAACACCGCGACAACACGCTTTCGATGAAGCGCTTTTCGAACGGTCGGGGTTTCTGGTGCCTGGGGGGTAAAGCGGCAAAAAACTACCGTGAAAAATCGGTCGACTATGTCGGCTATGACGAATTGGCTGCTTTTGATGAGGATGTGGAGAAGGAAGGCTCTCCGACGTTCCTGGGCGATAAACGCATAGAAGGCTCAGTGTGGCCAAAGTCGATACGCGGATCTACACCAAAAATCAGGGGCATATGCCAGATAGAACGCGCCGCCAGTGAATCCGGGCATTTGATGCGTTTTCATGTGAAATGCCCGCATTGCGGCGTGGAGCAGTTTTTAAAGTTCGGCGATCGTGAAACGCCCTACGGTTTTAAGTGGGAATCAGGGAAGCCGAAGACGGTTTTTTATCTCTGTGAGCATAACGCCTGCGTGATACGCCAGCAGGAACTTAATTTTAGTGATGCGCGTTATATCTGTGAAAACACGGGCCTTTACACGTCTGATGGCCTCCGCTGGTTTGAATCGACGGGGCAGGAGGTTGATCCCCCTGAATCAGTCTCCTTTCACATCTGGACCGCTTACAGCTCGTTTACTACCTGGGCGCAAATCGTTAAGGACTTTAGAAAGACGAAGGGCGACCCGGGCAAGCTGAAAACGTTCACCAACACGACGCTTGGCGAAACCTGGGCCGAGGAAGTGGGGGAGCGTCCGTTACCTGAAACCCTGCTCGAACTGGCCGAACATTACCGGGCAGAAGTGCCCGATCGTGTGGTTTACCTCACCGCCGGCATTGACTCCCAGCTTGATCGTTATGAAATGCGTGTGTGGGGCTGGGCGCCAGGTGAAGAGGCATTCCTGATCGACCGCGTGATTATCATGGGTCGGCACGATGAAGAGGAAACGCTGCTGCGTGTTGATGAGGCTATCAACAAACAGTATCACCTGGCCGACGGCACGATCATGACCATTGGTCGCGTTTGCTGGGACTCCGGCGGTATCGACCCGGCGATTGTTTATAACCGGTCGAAAAAGCTGGGCCTCTTCCGGGTAATACCGATCAAGGGAGCCAGCGTTTATGGGAAGCCTGTGGCCAACATGCCGCGCAAGAAAAACAGCCACGGCGTTTTTCTGACCGAAATCGGCACGGACGTTGCCAAAGAAGTCATTTACAGCCGCTACAAACTGGAGCGCTCCGCCGATGGCTCCCCCGTTCCCGGGCTTATCCACTACCCGAATAATCCGGCGGTTTTCGACCTGGCAGAAGCCGAGCAGATGACGGCAGAGGAACTCATAGAAAAATATGAGAAAGGGAAAATTAAATTGCTCTGGGACGCCAAAAAACGCCGAAACGAGGCCCTCGACTGTTTTGTTTATGCCCTGGCGGCTTTGCGTATCAGCGTTTCGCGCTGGCAGCTGGATTTGGATGTGTTACTGGCCAGCCGCCAACAATCACCGTCCGGCCAGCAGGCCAGAAATAATAATGACTTGGCCGCCCTGGCGGCTCAATTGGGAGGATAACGTGGCGACACTGGCACAATTGGAAGAAGCCCGAAAAGCCTTACACGAACTGCTAACGGGTAAACGTGTGGCATCGATTCAAAAAGACGGGCGCGCCGTGACATTCACCTCCGCCACGTTAAACGAGCTGCGCGCCTATATCTCCGATTTAGAGGTTCAACTGGGGTTAGCCAGTCGGCGCCGAGGTCCGGCGGGGTTCGGGGTATGAATAAAAATCCAACTTTACTTGGCCCGGATGGCGCTACGCCGCTGCGTGAGTACGCTGGTTATACCGGTGGCGGTGTGGGCTTTGGTGGCCAAATTGCCGGCTGGCAACCGTCGTCACAGAGCGTAGACGCCGCATTACTGCCGCAATTTGAGCGGGGGAACGCCCGGGCGGATGACCTGGTGCGAAATAACGGCTACGCAGCCAATGGTGTGCAGTTGCACCAGGATCATATCGTCGGCTCCTTCTTTCGCCTTAGCTATCGGCCAAACTGGCGATATCTCGGTATCGCTGAGGAAGAGTCTCGGGCGTTTTCTGACGAGATAGAGGCGGCCTGGCGAGAGTACGCAGAGGACCCTGATTGTTGCCTGGACGTGGAGCGCAAACGTACCTTTACGATGATGATCCGTGAAGGCGTGGCCATGCACGCGTTTAACGGGGAGGTCTTTACCCAGCCTTGCTGGGATCGTGCTCCGCATCGACTGTTTCGCACGCAGTTTAAGATGGTCAGCCCCAAACGTATCCGAAACGCGCCTGGAGTGCTCGACAGCAATACACAGCGGGCCGGTGTTTCGCTGGACAAATATGGCGCCGCCATTGGCTACAACGTGGTGGATGACAGCTATCCGAGCTGGGGCGCTCGCCGTGTTTCCTATGTGCCCCGTGAGCTGGCAAATGGTCGGCCGGCGATGATCCACATCTTTGAACCCCTGGAGGATGGCCAGACGCGTGGGGCCAACCGGTTTTACAGCGTGATGGAGCAGATGAAGATGCTCGATACTCTGCAGAACACGCAGCTGCAGAGTGCGATCGTTAAGGCGATGTATGCCGCAACCATTGAATCTGAGCTGGATACAGAAAAGGCGTTTGATTACATCCTGGGGGCGGGGAACGCGCAAGGCCAGGAACCCCCGATGAATAAATTCCTGCAGCAATACCTGATTTATTACCAGGCCGCGCAAGTGAAGTTTGGCGGTGCCAAAGTCCCGCACCTGTTCCCTGGGGACAAACTGGAACTGAAAACCGCGCAGAACGCGGATAACGGCTATTCAGTCTTTGAACAGTCGCTGTTGAGATACATCGCCGCCGGCCTGGGGGTGTCCTATGAACAGCTTTCCCGCGATTATTCGCAGGTGAGTTACTCCAGTGCCCGGGCATCGGCTAACGAATCCTGGCGTTACTTCCTCGGCCGCCGCAAGTTTATTGCGTCACGCCAGGCGAGCATGATGTTTTCCTGCTGGCTGGAAGAAGCCTTGATCCGTGGGGTGGTAAAAATGCCGTCCCGCGCCCGTTTCTCGTTCAGTGAGGCGCGATGCGCCTGGAGTAATTCAGAATGGATCGGCGCCGGCCGCATGGCCATTGATGGCCTGAAAGAGGTGCAGGAGTCCGTCATGCTGATAGAGGCGGGTTTAAGTACCTTTGAAAAGGAGTGCGGCAAGCTGGGCGAAGATTATCAGGACATTTTCCGCCAGCAGGTCCGGGAAGCAGAAGAACGCAAGGCCGCCGGCTTAACGCAGCCTGCGTGGGTGGCTGCAGCTTTCCAGGCTCAGCTGCAGAACTCAACACAAAACGAGGGAGGTCAGCGTGGATCAAGCGCGTAACTTGCCCCATATCGCCAGTATGGCACTCAATGAGCCGCTTTTATTAGAACCCGCCTATGCGCGGGTTTTCTTTTGCGCGTTGGGTAACGAGCTGGGCGTGGGGCGCCTGATTGATGGCACAACAAACACGGTCTTATCACCGCCGCAAATGACGGAATTAGCCGCGTCTTATGGGCCGGGGCGAGTGACTGTCTCGGATAACGGCTATGACATCCAGGGGCGGATCGCCATTGTCCCGATATCAGGGACGTTGGTCAGCAAGTCCGGCTCTTTGCGTCCGTATTCTGGTATGACCGGCTACAACGGGATTGTTTCCAGGGTGACAGCGGCAATTAACGATCCCGACGTTGACGGGGTTTTGCTCGATATGGATACCCCGGGCGGGATGGTCGCCGGCGGATTTGATGCGGCCGACATTATCGCCCGCCTGCGTAATCAAAAGCCGATATGGTCATTGGCCAACGATATGAACTGCAGCGCCGGTCAGTTGCTGGCCAGCGCGTGCTCTCGGCGATTGGTCACGCAAACGGCTAAAACCGGCTCTATCGGCGTCCTGATGGCCCACAGTAATTACGCCGGCAATCTGGAGCAAGCCGGGGTTGATATCACTCTGATTTATGCCGGTGCTCACAAGGTGGACGGGAATCCCTGGGAAGCCTTGCCAAAGGAAGTCCGGGCAACATTTCAGGCAAAAATGAACGCCATCCGGCAAGCCTTTGCGGAAAAAGTATCGGGCTATACCGGTATTTCCGTTCAGGCGGTGCTCGATACCGAAGCGGCCGTGTATACCGGCCAGGAATCGATAGACGCAGGTCTGTCTGACGAACTGGTTATCAACACCGATGCGTTAGCGGTCATGCGTGAGGCTATCAGCAACTCAAAAGTAACCCGGTCTATAGGAGGCCAAATGTCAGTAAATCAAACCCAAACCGCAGCGGATACGCCAACAGGATCAGAAGTGGCTACAGCACAAACGGTAGCGGATCCGGCAGCGGCTCAGCCCGCAGGAAATGTAACAGCGGCCGTTAATGATGCCATTCAGGCCGAAAATGCCCGCATCATGGGGATTTTAGATTGTGATGAGGCGAAAGGCCGTGGCGCTTCCGCGCGTGCCCTGGCAGCCACGCCAGGCATGACGGTAGAAAATGCCCAGCGCATTCTTGCCAGTATGCCGGAAAGCGCTCAGGTGCGGACTGAAACGGGACTTGATCGCCTGATGGCCGATTCTCCCGAAGCGCTGGGGCAAGTGGCTACGGCCAAGACCGATATTGACGATTTAATGAACACCCCGGTGTAAGGAATCCAAGAATGGTAAATCAAGAAGAGTTTAAGCATGTTCAGCCCCTTGGTGGCAGCGATGCGGCACATACCGCGATCGGCATTAGTGGCCTTACTGCGGCAACGCCAGCGCTCACCCCGCTAATGTTGAAAGAAGACACTAACACGCTGGTGGCATGGGATGGGGCAAAAGCAGGGACGGCCGTTGCTATTTTGGCGCTGGCCATCGATGGCCCGCAACCGAAAATCACGTACTACAAATCCGGTACATTCCGGGTTGAGGAAGTGCAATGGCCAGAAGCTGCGGCCACTGATGAACTGAAATTTAACGCCTTTGCCGGTACGGCTATCAGCGTTAACTAATAGTTCCCGATCACCACTTTATAACCGCGCCTGGCGCGGTTTTTTTATGAGGAAAACTCATGTCCCAATCCATGTACTCGACGAGCAAATTGATCGCCGTCACTGAGACAAAATTCAAGTTTGACCCGCTGTTTCTGCGTATTTTCTACCGTGAAAGCTACGAGTTTGATAGTGAAACCGTAGACCTGGCCAAGATCCCCGGCGAGGTCGCAATGGCGGTTTATATCTCTCCAACGGTTGAGGGTAAAGTGCTGCGTTCGCGTGGCGGCCTGACCACGCAATTTAAGCCGGGCTACGTTAAGCCAAAGCACGAAGTTAACCCGCAAATGGTGCTGCGTCGTCTGCCAGATGAAGATCCGGAGCAGTTGAAAGATCCCGCTTATCGTCGTAATCGCATCATCCTGCAGAACCTGAAAGATGAAGAATTGGCTATCGCCCAGGTTGAAGAAAAACAGGCTGTCGATGCGGTGATCAGTGGCAAATACATCATGACCGGCGAAGCGTTCGAAGAGGTCGAAGTAGACCTGCAGCGCGACCCGGCCAACAACATCACGCAGGCTGGCGCCGGTCGCTGGTCTACCCAGGACAAGGAAACCTACGACCCGACCGGAGATCTTGAGGAGTACGCGCTCAATGCGTCCGGGATTGTCAATCTGGTTGTGATGGATCCTAAAGCCTGGTCCCTCTTCCAGTCTTTCAAAGCGGTGCAGAAAAAGCTCGATACCCGCCGGGGATCTGTGGCTTACCTGGAAACCGCGTTGAAGGATTTGGGCAAAGCGGTATCGGTTAAGGGCATGTATGGCGATGTGGCCATCGTGGTTTACGTTGGCCAGTATATCGACCCTAAGACCCAGAAAAAAACCAACTACATGCCTGAAAACACCTTTGTGATGGGTAATAACGAGGCGCGGGGTATCCGAACCTATGGCGCTATTCAGGATGTTGAGGCGCTGAACGAAGGCATTACCAAGGCCCGCCGTTATCCAAAAAACTGGATTCAAACGGGCGATCCGGCGCGCGAATACACCATGACGCAAACCGCGCCGCTGATGCTATTGGCTGATGCCAATGAGTTCGTGGTGGTGAAAGTCGCTTAACCCATCCTGTAGGGGCTACGGCCCCTTTTCCCCTGTTTTAGAGAGAGAACACAATGGCTGCTAAAGACGATTTGATCGCCAAGCTGGGCGAGTTGGGCAAGGTGCTGGGCCGTGAACTGAGCACGGAAGGAACTATCGCAGTTTTGCAACTGCGTATCCGCGAAGCCGAAGAGGAAATCGAGGCTCAGGAGGAAGACGGCGACGGTACAGACGGTGGCACCGGTGGGGCATCTGGTGCCGGTCCGTTGCTGCAGGCGACCACCGAACAACGCCAGCCAATGGCGCCAAAATTAGAAGGCGAAATCGAGTGGGTAACGGTCCGCGTGCTGACGACGTTGCACATCAACGCCTTGCATGAGACGCGCAATCAACCGGTGAAAATGGCGTATGCCGGCGATACGGTCCGCGTGCTGGATTCGGACGTGGACGAGCTGGAAGACGCTGGCTACGTTACAGAGCTTTAAGGGGGCGGCATGGATGGGTTCGATAACCTTTTTGATGAGGCTCTTTTCGATGCTGACAGCCGAATTATTGAGGCGATGGGGCGGGAAATGAAGGTGTTTATCAATGGATCGCCGACGCCTGTCCGTGCCGTTTTTGATGAGCCGGCCGCTGATACTACCCTGCCTTATGGCGCCGCCACGGTCCAGGACGTCGCCCCTCGTTTATTTGTAAAAACGGCGCTGATTGCAGGCCTGAAGCCTAAAGATCGGGTGGAGATTGGCGCGGAGGCCTTTTGGGTGGTGAAGGTCGGCCCGGACGACACAGGAACCTGTGTTGTTACATTGGCGCGCGGAGTGCCAGGGAAGCCCGCGCCGGCGATCGACAAATGGAGTTAATGATATGGCCCGAGCAAGCAGGTTAAGGCGTGATCTGCCGTTTGATATCGATCTGCAGGTGCTACAGCGAATAGCCGTTTCCGCCGGCGCGAACCATAAGCAGTATTTGCGCGCCTACTCCCGGGCATTAAACCGTACTGCCGCGACGTTGCGAAAGCGTGTCGTTGCCGATATGAAGGCCGGCATAGCGCCGCGCAACCAATCCATGATCCGCCGGCGTCTCCTGTCGTTTCGCCTAACCCGTGGCTCCCAGCTGGACGAGGGTAAATTGTGGTTTGGTCTGAATGCTATCAAGGTGAAGGACTTGAAAGGCCGGGTAAAAGGTCGGATCCGGCCTCATCATGACCGTCGGGACCCGAGAACGGGGCGATTTATCGCAGCCAGGCGCCGGGCCGCCGCTGAAGTTGGGTTTGAGCCTAAAGGGGCCTTGCTGGCTGCAAAAAACTTCCCTGATGGTGAAGTGGGCCGAACGCGCGCCGGCCGTCGGACAGTATTGATCCGCGACCCTCAGACCCGCCGCGCAAAAGAGGCCGAGGTAGATATCTATGCTCCGATGCTGGATTACATCGAAGACAACGCATTTTCGGACGTGGCGCGGATTTTCTTCCATCACTTTGAAACGGATTTAAAAGGCCGCGTGAAGGCGCGGATCAACGTGTGAGGGGTTTATGCCAACACCGATTTTAATGGCGAGCTATCACGACGCGATATTGTCCGCACTGCGCGAAATTGAGTGGGTAGCCAATGCAGATGATTACCCGGAAGTAGTGACGCAGCTGGAAACGCCGGCGGTGTATTTGTCGATCGCCGGCTGGGAAAATGCCCCCGGTTCGGATGGCCAACTGCGCGTTGAGTTTGAGCATGATCTCTTTGTTGTCGTTGACCGTGCCGGCACAAACGAAATCACAAAGCCCCAGGTTTACATCCGAACGGCGGCCGCGGACTTGAGCCAATGGATCCAGGGGAGAACGTTTGGGCTTGAGGGCTTGGAGCCGGCGGAGTTTGTCAGAGCTGGCCCGGATGAATTTGATATCGCAATGGAAGATTATATCGTCTGGCGTATCACGTTCAGCCAGGTGGCTGCGATGGGCGAAGATCCGTTTGAATCGAAAGCCGGGCCATTGAAAAAGGTCTTTCTGGGCAAGGCGCCAAACATCGGCCGCGCGCACGTTGACGATTATCGCCTTATTTACGAGAAAAAAGAGGGCGCCGGCGATGAGTGACGACGTGTTATCAGACCTGCAGCGCCGGGTTGCCAACATGGTCCGCCGAGGGGTTATTCATTCGGTAAAGCACGGTCCTCAGCCATTCTGCCGCGTGGAGATTGGCGAGAATATTACAACCTGGCTTCCGTTATGTCAGGGATTCGCCGGCGCCCATCGCAGTGACTCAAACCCCTGTGCAGTGGGCGATCCTATTACGGTACTTTCAGAAAGCGGGGAGCTGAATAACGGCCGCGTTTTCCCTGGCTGGAATACCGGCGCCATGCCGGCACCAGAAGGCAGCGACGCGGAACACATCACGCGATTCAGCGACGGCGCCGAGTTTCGTTACAACCGCGAAGCCCACGCCTTTAAGCTGACGCTACCGGAGGGCGGCACCTATGAAATTATCGGCAAAGGGACATTTCGCGGCCCGGTAGAAATAACGGACACGCTGACGGTGAAAGGCAAAACGGAACTGCAGGCAGACACTGCCGTTACCGGCGACCTGTCCGCCACAGGGAAAATCTCCGACGGCAAAAGCACGCTGGACCGTATCCGGGAAATTTTCAACATTCACACCCATCCCGATCCCCACGGTGGGGACACCGATAAACCGAACAACCAAATGTAACCCGCTCCGGCGGGTTTTTTTATGGGGGCAATATGCAGGGAGTTAATGCGGCCAGCGGCAAGCGCCTGGCCGGGACAGCGCACCTGCGCCAGTCCGTCTTTGACATTCTGACAACGCCGATCGGTAGTCGCGTTCTGGTGCGAGATTACGGGAGCCGCCTGTTAGACCTGGTGGACAATC
Source organism: Serratia sp. BNK-17 (assembly GCF_048684935.1). Classification (NCBI taxonomy): domain Bacteria; kingdom Pseudomonadati; phylum Pseudomonadota; class Gammaproteobacteria; order Enterobacterales; family Yersiniaceae; genus Serratia; species Serratia sp. BNK-17. Next base: position 10,088 of record NZ_JBLQTR010000002.1, read on the forward strand.
CCCAGGACGAAAGCACTCGCGTGCATATCATCGCAGCGACTGCCGGCGCCCTGGCTCGCTGGGAGCCACGCCTGCAGGTTAAATCGGTGACGGTGCAGTTTTCCGGCTCCGGGCAATTTGACCTGACGATTTACGGCATCAACACAGAAACGGGCTACCCGATCACTTTGGAGGAGCTAACGATAAATGGCGACCAATTCCGCAACGATTAACCTGTCGGAGCTGCCCGTACCCGATGCGGTAAAGATGCCCGATCCGGCGCTGATTTTTGCCGGCTGGCTGGCGCGGCTCCGCGAGCTGGACCCGGTTTATGATGCCTTGCTGGAGTCTGACCCCGTTTTTAAACAAGGGGAAGCCCTGGCGTATCACTCAACGCTGATCCGCCAGGGCATGAATGACTCCATTCGGGCTGTATTGCTGGCCAGCGCGAAAGGGAATGACCTTGACCAGATCGGCGCCAACTTTGATGTGGAGCGGCTGCTGATAAAGCCCGGGGATCCGAGTGCGGTCCCGCCGGTTGAACCGGTATTCGAAGATGATGAGGCATTTCGTACCCGAATACAGCTGGCGTGGTCCCGTTTAAGTACCGCCGGCGCTGAAAATGCGTATACGTTTTTTGCCGCGTCTGCCGATCCCGATGTGCTCGACGTCCGCGCATACGGCCCTGAAGATCACCAGCTTCTCGGCGAGGTCTATCTCTATGTGTTGTCCCGCACCAACGGGGGGATCCCTTCGGCCGAGGTGCTGAAGAAGGTCGCCGAGGCGGTCAATAAAAAAGAGGTTCGGCCGCTGACCGATTTTGTCACGGTAAAGCCGGCGGAACTGGTGGATTTTGAAGTGACCGCAGATATCCAGATCCCCTACGGCCCGGACACTGACACGGTGATGAAAGCGGCGGAGGATGCGCTGGACAAGTACCTGGCCATTGTTCACCGCCTCGGCCGGCTGGTTTCACGTTCGGCCATAGACCGCGCCTTACATCAGCCCGGGATAGTGACGGTAAAGCTGCTTTCACCTGCTGCAGATATCGGCATGGGAATGGGGCAGGCGCCGCGATGCTCAAAAGTGACGCTGCGTAAGGTGATCATCAATGCCGAATAAATTTAAAACCCTCCTCCCGTCCAATGCCATTCCGGCAGAGCGCGCCCTGGAGCGCGCGACAATTGAAGAGGTGCTCTCTATCCCGGACCTGATCCGGATAGTGAAAAACCCGGCGTTATGTCCCGTTGAGCTGCTGCCGTGGCTGGCGTGGGAGTACAGCGTGGACACCTGGAATACGGATTGGACGGAGGAGGAGAAACGGGCGGCTATTGCCCGTGCTGCCTATATCCATCGGCATAGAGGTACGCGGGCGGCGATCGAAATGTCGTTGTCCTCCTCGCCGTTCGCCAGCGATGTTATCGAGTGGTTCGAAAAGACGCCACGGGGGGAGCCTTACACGTTCTCTCTTGAGGTGACGCAGGACGACCGGCCGATCACGTTGGGCGATGTGCAGGACCTGAAAAGCGCGGTGATGAAAGGTAAGAATTTGCGCTCCTGGTTCGATGTGACATTTAAGGGGAACCTGGACGGTAAGGCGATTTTAGCCGGCTACATGATTGCGTCGGAGTCTATCCAGATTTTGCAGCCGTTTGAATTTATCGGTGTGCATATCAATGGCTGGATGACGTCAAATTTTACCCCGACGACATCATTTAAGGGCGCAACCTATACCCTCTCGGCGCAAGGCAATTTTGGCCTGATAACCTGGCGGGCGGATGGCCCGGCTACGGTGGCGTCTGACGGAACGGTAACCATTACGGGTCCGGGGAAAGTGTCAATCATTGCAACTGACGCCAAAGGCCGCGAACTGGTACACACGATTAATCCGCGTCTTTATCTCATACCAACCCCCGAGCGTATGTATCAGGCCGATATGCCTGCTTTTCTGGCGTCGAACAACGGCCGCTGGCCACATGAAAAAGAGTTATCGCTAAAGAGCAACGAATTTGCTCCGCGAGGTAATGGTGCGCTGTGGAACGAGTGGGGAAACATGGTGGTGTATGGATGGCTGCAAGATAACACAGACCGGCATTTGTATGTCACAGACACCCCGGGAAGACCAAATCCAGAGAGTACCCGGTGGGCCATTATTTTGCAGTATGGCCGAGGGAAAAATCTGGGGCTGACTAACCCGGACAGATATTGCACGGCCGCCGTAATTGAACTGGAGAGTGAATAATGGCAGCAGGATTAATTTTAACCGCCGTCGGGGCCGAGGCGATAGAGGCGGCCTATCAGGCCGGTGAGGTGGTCACTATCCCGATCGTCGCGTTCGGTGATGGTGGCGGGGCCTCTGTGACCCCTGACCCTGCCGTAACCAAACTGGTCAATAAATTTGGGGATGTGCCCTTTACACAGGGGGAATCGGGTAGCGGCATGATTGCCGGCCAGGCGGTGATTAACGCCCGTAAGCACCCGGGTAAAGTGGTTCGGGAGTTTGGGCTGATGAGTAGCGCCGGCGTTCTGATTGCCTATGGCGCCTATCCAGACACCTACTTACCGGAACAAAATGACTCGATCGTAAAAGAGCTGGTGGTGAACTTTGCTATGCCGCTGGTACATGCCGAAAGCGTGGTGCTCGAGATTGATCCCAATATTTCGGTGCTGACGATTGAAGAGGCTGATGCCCGCTATCTCTTCAGGAAGGGCGACACAGCGACGGGGGATCTAGGCGCCCCAATGTTCCAGGCAAACGGCACGAACGGCATACCGGCCGGCGCAGGCATGTACAAGGAGCAATTGGACAACCACGCCCCATTTTATTCGCCTGATTATCACTGGTCCGTGACACCTGGAAGCACTTATATCCCCCTGGTTAAAGGGCGAGGGACTCGAAAAGGCAAAGGGTGGCCGACGGCCGTTAGCTTTGGCTACCTTATGCCGGGTACAGATATGCACGCTCATCCTGTTATCCACGCAATCGGTGATAGCGGGATGGAGTGTATTTGGGAGTTTGATACACAGAGCGGGGGGCTGAGAAGTAAAGCGGGTACGTTCGCGATAGAGGAGCTGCAGCCGATCGTTCCGCTGCCTTTTTCCGGCGATACACCGCCGCCAGGTTATGCCTTCATGGTTGGGCAGGCTTTCGATAAAAACGCCTATCCGCGCACGGCGCAGGCGTTCCCGTCGGGTATTTTTCCCGACATGCGAGGCCGGACTATTTTGGGGAAACCCGATGATCGCGGCCCGCTATCGTTGGCTGATGGTGAGGTTAAGAGCCACGGCCACAGCGGCGAGGTGATGGGGGAAAACTTGGGATCACGCGAAACAACAGATAACGGGGCTTATCAGTTGAAATTGCGATCTTATCGTTCGCGAACGGCTCTAGATGGCGGTGATAGTGATCGCCACTCGTTTGAACAAGGGTTTCCATTCACAGATTACGGCTTGATAGAACCAATACCGAATCACACCCACTGGCTTGATCTCGGCTGGCACGGCCACGGCCTGCGCATCGATGCGTTCGGCGCCGCAAAAAACACCGTCGATAACATCGCCTTTAACTACATCGTGAGGCTTGCATGACTGATAGTTTTGAATTTTCTGATAGCCCGCGCTGGGTATGGGTTTACCGTTTTGATGATGCCGGCATTTTCACCGGGTCGCTCAACTTTTACGTTGCGCCGCATACCGGCTTACCGGCGAATTGCACGCCTGTGAAGTGCAGCCCGAAAGCTGGCCAGGCGGGAATATGGAACGGGGAAGGCTGGAAGTATGTGGCCGACGTGCGCGGCGCTACATATTGGGATGAACAGGGCCGGCCGTTTGTCATGATGGAGCTGGCCGCATTTCCTGAGTGGGCAGTAACCGAAGCGCCGCCGGCGCCTGAACCTGGCCACGTTGTGTTGTATACCGCCGGCGCCTGGCAGCAAGTTGAAGATCGTTCAGGGCAGACGTATTACACCGCCGACGGGAGTCCCCATGTGGTTCCCAATGCTTATTTTGTCCTCCCTCCTGATTGCACCTTTACCGCGCCGGCGTCGCAATGGGACCGCTGGGACGGTGAGCAATGGGTAACAGATACGGATGCTATGAAGCGGGCCGCCGTAGAACAAGCGACGGTAACGAGGCTGCAGCTGCGGCAGCAGGCAGATCGGCAAATCGAATTGCTAAACGATGCAGCAGAAACGGGAATTGCTGCCGCCGGCGATGAGCAGCGCCTGGCTGCGTGGAAGAAATACCGCGTGATGTTGAGCCGTATCAGCCTCGACAAGGCCCCAGATGTTCCCTGGCCACCATTGCCAGCTGAATAACCCCCTCCCTTGACCGCCGCCGGCGGTTTTTTTATGCCTGGAGATAACAATGGCAGAATTACATGGTGTTGAAACGATAGAGCTGAATAGCGGATCTGTTGCTGTGACGACGATTCAGACCGCGATTATCGGCCTGGTGGGAACGGCGCCGAACGCGTCGAAAGGCTCGCCGGCCAGTGTGACGAGCGGAACGCCGTTACTGGATAACGAGCTGGTATTCAAAGCGGTAGACCCTGGCCGCCAGGGTAATCAGTACAGTGTTAAGGCCGTCGCCGGCGACGCAGGCGTGAAAACCTCGGCCAGCTATGCGGCCGGCGTGCTGTCGATCATCTTGGCTGCAGATGATAAAGGCGTAGTGACTGCGACGACTGCCGACGTGGTGACAGCGGTGAATGCCGTAGCCGATAGCAAAATTAAGGCCGAAGAAACGACGGCGGCGGGGATTGTGGCGCCATTCACGGCGCTGTTAACCGGCGGGACCGATGAGCCGTTTCCTGTCAATACGCCCGTGGCAGTCATTGGGGGGACTCAACTAAGCGCCCTCGGTGCTGGTGGTACGCTGGGCGAGGCGATCACGGATATCACCGATCAAACGAACGCGCTGATCATTGTCGTGCGAGCGGCGGATGACGCGGAGGGTAAAGCCGCTGCGGTGCTGAGCACGGAAAAGGGCGCGAAGTTAACGACCGAAGGCGGAGCAAAATTGCTCACTGAACAGAAATTTTCGGTGGATCCAGATGTGCGGGCCAACCTGATCGCCGCAATGGCCGCCTGGTCGCAAAGTGAATCAATCACCGGCTACCGTCCACGCATTTTGATTGCCCCGGGGTTTAGTGAAGATGACGTGATCGGGAAGGCCCTGGAGACGGCCGCAAATAAATTGCGCGCGGTGGCTTATGTTGATTGTGAGTCGATGGCCACGCCGCAAGAAGTTGTGACCCGCCGGCAGATGTACGGCGCCCGGGTTGAGCTGTTACGTCCCCGCGTCTCGAAAGTGAAGGCCAACGGTGAGATCGTATTTCGTCCTTACTCCGCCTGTGCGGCCGGCCTGCGCGCCAAAATCGACCTGGAAAAGGGCTGGTGGTGGAGTAAGTCGAATCAGCCGATCGCCAATATTCTCGGCGTTGAACAGGTTGACGAGTTTATTCTCGGCGATCGCAACTGCCAGGCGAACCTCCTGAATATGGAAAACGTCGCAACCATTATCCGCCGTGATGGTTTTCGCCATTGGGGGAACCGCCTTTGTATCAAGCATCCGCAATGGCAATTTGAGTCTGTGCGCCGAACGGCTGACGTTATCGAGGACAGCATTCAGGAGACTGTATTGCTGTACGTCGATCGCCCGCTGGACCTTGAAAACATCGATGACATCCTTGGAACGATTAACTCCTACATGCGCACACTGACCAAGCTCAAAGCCATTTTTGGCGGGCGCGCCTGGCTGGATGAGGAGCTGAACACTGCCGAAACCCTGGCGGCCGGCGAAGTCTATATCGATTACGATTTTGGGCCGAAGTCGCCGACGGAACGGATCACGATGCGGGTCCGCATTAACAACAAATATGCTGTAGAGGAGCTGGGGACTGTATGAGCCAACAAACAACGTTAAGGGCCTGGACGTTTTTCGCCGGCGGTTTCCGTATTCAGGGCGCGCACGAGTATACGCCGCCGGAACTGTCGATCGTTAAAACGGACCTGCGCACCGGCGCGCAGGACGCGCCGACGCCGATGGATGACGGCATGGAGGCGCTCACCTGCCAGATCAAGTTTTACGGCATCGATGCGGACATGTTGTCCCGCTTTGGTTTTGTGACGGGCAACCGTAACCGCTTTGCGGCTTACGAGGGCTATCTCAGCAACGGCGGGGCGCTGGGGTCGATTGACGAGATTGAGGGCTTTGTCTCGAAGATCACCCCTGACGCCCGGGACAATCAAACGCTGTCTGAGAAGGCGACAACGGTCGAAATCGCGATCAACTACTACAAGCAAACCCTTGAAGGCCGGGAGCTGTTCGAAATCGACACAGAGCGCTTTATTCGCCGCGTGAACGGCGTGGATCAGCTGCGCGGTATCGCCGCCAAAATCCGCCTTTAAACCTTTCCTTATCGCTGACAAGCGGCCTCCGGGCCGCTTTTTTATTGGAGTTTTTTATGAGCTATCCAGCCAATACGAAAGAAATCAAGTTTTACTCCCCGCTGACCCTCGAAAACGGCAGCCAGTTAACGAGTGTGCTCATGCGGGAGCCTCTGGTTCGTGACCGTATTGAGTTCTCCCGGATGAAAGGGAATGACCTGGAGAATGAAGTGGCCATGATCGCGAACCTTTGCAATATGAACGTTGCTGACGTTGGCCGCCTGACTTCAGCGGACTTCTCCCAGTTGGAGGACATGTTTAACGATTTTTTGCTGCCGCCCGACAAGCGAGAGAAATCGACATCCAGCGAGGGCTAAGGCTCCTGGGGCGCCGGCTGCATTACACGCTGGGCGACTGGCTGAACATGCCATTCAGCGTGTTTAGCGATTTTCTGGTGCTTGAAGTGGAGATAATCAATCGTGGCCGGACTTAGCCAGAAATTAAAGGCCGTTATCAGTTTCGGCGGCAATATCGACTCCTCCTGGGGCCGTTCTACGGACGGCCTGAAAAAGGGATTGAGTTCTGTAGAAAAACAGTCTGAAAAGCTGGGCAAGCAACAGAAGGCGCTTGCGCTGGAAATGAAGAAGGCGAAGTTAGCCGGCAAAGATATCTCCGGGTTGAAACGCGACTATGCCGGCGTGACGCGCGAGATAAAAAAAGCGGATGCCGCGCAGGAAGCCTTTAATCAAAAATTGCTGCGCAAAGAGCGCCTGCGCCGCTTCGGTGCCGGTGCAAAAACGGCAGCAGGGCGCACGCTGAAAGCGGGGATCGGGATGACGCTCGGCGGCGGCGCGCTGGCTGCCGCTGCCGGCGCGATCCTTTCCCCTGTGAACATGAACGCCCGAACCGCTGAAGCTGTCGGCAAAGCGAAAACCTATGGCGTGGGCATCGAGACGTATAACGCCTGGGACAGCTTCGGGAAGCAAATGGGGCTGAACGGTGAAAACTTCGGGGATCTTCTCGAGGAGCTGAAGAACAAAGCCGGCGAATATAAGGCGACCGGGGAGCAATCCTCGCTTAACGATGCTTTCAAGATGCTGAAATTTGGCGCCGGCGACTTTGCCGGCCTGACCAATGAACAGCAGTTTGAAAAAATCATGGAGCGCGCCCTAACGCACAAAGACGAGCAGGAGGCGGCGTCCGCCGTCGATATGCTGATGGGGGGCGAGGCCAATAAAATCCTGACGTACATGCGCCTGACCGGCAAAAGCTACAAGGAGATGATGGATCAGCAGAAGCGTTACAACCTGGTGACGAAAGAAGGCGCAGATGGCGCCATTCGCGGCAATATCGCGTTTAGCAATCTGCGCAGCGTGTGGGGGTCGGCCGTTGAGGAAATCGCCGGCAAGCTGGGCGGATCATTGGCGCCGAAAGTGACGCAGCTGGCGGACGAGCTTTCCGCCTGGTTCAAAAATGGCGGCATAGAAATTATCTCCACCACGATCAGGAACAAATGGATCCCGAACCTTGTGGAGTTCGCCAACGGCATCATGACCGTAACAAAGCTGTTTCTGGCCATTGCCCGCCGTTTGTCCTGGCTTTTACCTAACGAGCAGAGCGACAAAAAAGCCATAGTGCGCTCACTCGGGAGCGGTGACATTGCCGGCGCGCGTGATTTTGCGCAGTCGCACGGGCTAGGTTCCTGGCTTGAGTCAATTCTGGCAGACCCGGAGAAGCAAAAGACCCTGCAGGGGATTTACCGCGATACGCAATATTCCGTGACCTCTGAACGCGTATTCAGCCCGGGCGAATATTGGGACAAGGCGGACGATCGGATGTTAGCCGCAATCGGTGAGACGGATAAGGGCGATGATCCATTAGATGGCGCGTTTGCTTTCCTTTCATCGCTGACCAATCAGGGCGCTGCCGGCGACAAGCCCACGATGACGGACAATCGCCGGCAAGAGGTGAATATGACGGTGATCGCTCAACCTGGCCAGGATGCGCAGGCGGTGGCGGATAGCGCGGTTTCATCACTGAAAAACATGGACGTGTTCAACGGCAATAATGCGATGTATGACCCTGCGGAGGCCTGGTAATGGTAGACATTATCGGCACGATCACCGGCGCCTATTCAGCCAGGCAGCCGGCAGACAGCGCCAGCATCATGATGATGCTCGGCAATTTTGAATTTTCCATCGATACGGCGACGTATAACCAGCTGACGCGTGAGGCCCGTTGGCGCTGGAGTGAGCAGGAACGGATCGGCCGGCAGGACTTACTGCAGTACACAGGGAAATCGGCGCGGTCCGTCAAAATGGACGGAGAGGCGCACTCACAGTTTAGGAACGGCGTGGCCAGTATCGATGCGCTGTATGACCTGGCTGACAAGGCGGAGCCTCAGCAGTTGGTGAGCAGCGCCGGCGATGTATTGGGCTGGTGGGTCATTACCGACTTTACCGACACGACGCCGGCGTTTCTGCCTGGTGGCGTTCCCCGCAAGAAAACCTACTCGATCACGATAAAACACTATGCCGACGAATTATCTAACCCGTGAGGGCGATGTGCTGGATGCCGTCTGTGCGGCTCACTATGGCACGGAGAACCTTTCCCAAACCGTTGTAACGGTTTTGGATGCAAATCGCGAACTGGCGGCCCTGGGGGCAGTCTATCCGGCGGGGATAGTCATCACCTTGCCAGACATTGAGACGCCGACGCCAGAATCGCCGATACAGCTATGGGATTAACCGATGCAACAAAAACAGCCGGCCGAATTTCGGCCAGAATTTCGCATAACTGCAGAGGGGCGAGATATTACCGCGATTCTGCGAGAAAACCTGGTTGATCTCAGCCTGACCGATAACGGTGGCGCCACGGGCAAAGCTGACGAGCTGCAGATCACCCTCCTGTCTGAAACCCTAAAACTACCGCCAAAGGGCGCCCGCCTCCGGGTTTCCCTGGGATTCAATGGCCAGCTGGTCGACAAGGGCTGGTTTGTTGTATCCGGCCGCGCCAGCAGCGGACCGCCGCGAAAAATCGTGTTGTATGCCACTGCAGCCCCTATGAATGCGCAAAAGCAACCCGGAGACGTACAGAGCCAGAAAAGCCGCAGCTGGGACGCTGTGACACTCGGGGACATTGTGACGACGGTCGCAAAGGATAACGGACTGATCCCGAAGGTTGCCGAGCAGCTGGCCAGCATTGCGATCGAGCATATCGATCAGGTGCGAGAGTCTGACGCCGCGCTTATGACTCGCCTGGCGCGAACGTATAACGCGGTTAGTAAGCCTGCCGGCGGCTATTGGCTATTCCTGGAACAAGGAGAGGCGACGACCGCGAGCGGGCGCCGGCTTACCAATGTGACGATCACCCGGGAGGCGCTGACATCGTGGAGTTATTCAGATGGCCAGCGCGGCGCTACCACAGAAAAGCCAGCGAAGACGGCGGACGGCAAAGGCAAAAAGGGCAAGGTGAGCGTTGCATACTACGACGCCGCCGACGGCCGGACTAAAACGCAATCGCTCGAGCATAACGGGCCTGACCAGGCTAATCCCTTCACGCAGCCGAGCAAGGCCCAGGCTGACAGCAGCGCCAAAGCCAAAATGACGAAGGCCAACCGCAACGAGCGGCGAATGACGCTGAGCGGCCCGGGGCGGCCGCAGTATGTGCCATTGACTGCCGAAAGTCGGATAACAACGGCGGGGTTTGGTGAGGAGGAGGATCGCACCTGGTTAATTGAGTCCCTGGCGTTCTCTTTGAACAGCTCCGGCCTGACGATGGCTTTTAACCTGGTCACTGATATTAAACCGCCTGCTGAGAGCAAAGCGAAAGCGGCGAAGAAAGAAAAAAAATCTGATGGCATTGGCTATTATTAACGCTGTTCAAGCAAGGTGAAATAATGGAGCAATTAAAAACTGTCCGTACTGCGCAACAATTAAAATCAGGCGGAAAAAACATTCAAGATAATGAATTGTCATTGTCAATATCCAAGCTGCCACCTACAACAAAGTTAAATTTAACTGCGTTAGTCCCCGTTGTTAATGAGGGAGTGACTGAGGCGGCGACAATAAAAGATATAGTTGATTTACTCGATGGAGGAGCGCCTGGTGATATCAAGTTAGACCCCAGCGCGAATAATCTGCTGAGTAAGAGTGATGCGGGACTTCTGTTAGACCGTTACAAGGCCCCTTGCGTAGGCATTACTGGCACGTATGTAAGTACCGGCGCGGGGCCTGATTTTACTCAGGATAACGCGTTTAGTGAGACTGGGGGGATTTGGCGAGTCAAGAATACGGTAATGCTTAGCCGGGTGCCAAGTACGGCCAGTGGCGCGGTCATCATTGATATCACCTTGGGTAAAATACCGTGTGACACTTCAGGGATACCATTGCAATACACGCTAAGTGTGGGGTCAACAAATAAAAGGGTGGGAGGAGTTTGGCGTCAGCATTCTGTCATGATATTGGCTATTGTTGGTGCTCCTGTTAAATTAATGGATGTAGCGTCCGGCGCTTTAGAGGATTACAAGGAGGGAATTGCGTGGAATGTCAGCATTAAATATACGTTTGGGGACATGGCCCCGTCTATTCCATAATTACACTAAAAGAGGACAATAACCCACCTCTTTTAGTGTTCCCTGGTGTTGGTGATTTTAAATTTTAAAGACTCTAATAAACGCCGCTCGGATTATATTTCCGATTCGTGTCACTGTTCGCTTTAAAAGCGATGCCGGCTTACACTTGTCACAGTAGCTAGGTTCCCCGTTAGGCCAGTCAGCCTCATCACCGATCCAAAGTCCGCACGTTCTGCAGAAAGTCATGTTATAGGACGACATGCCACACGCTCCTTATGATAAACCCATTAAGAGTGGGTTTATCGGTAACTGTTGGCAAATGGTTATGGCCGATCGATAACTCATTATTGATCGGCGCGGACGATCACAAAACCTCCCTTCGGAGGTCGAAAAGATCGGTTATTTTTGCCGCTTTTGCGTTTTAGTTTGACGTACAGGGGGTTACGAGTAGAATCAGATCGCAGCAAAAGGATCCTTTGGGGATCCAGATCGGATAACGAACAATAAGCGCTCGACCGGCTCGAGATCTAATGCGAAGCTGGGAAAGGTGTGCTAGAGTCTCTTCGTGACCCCGAAATGTGGTTTTGAGTCACAAAATGAATTAACGGCCTCTCGGTGATGTTTTCCGGGAGATACAAAAGCAAAACCCCCGCAGCTGGTAACTGCGGGGGTTCTGCCGGAATCCACAAGAAAAAATCTATCGGACGCCTCGACAACTCCGATAATAGACGTGGATTCAGGCAAAAGCAAGCGCAATGCGCCGAGAATCCGCGTACATGTTTACAAACTATGTCCATAATCCCGCCCCGGCGTTTGTAGCGCCTGAGCACCACAAAGCGAGGCCCAGTTTCATCAGGAAACTGTGTAATTTCGCGTCTAAACGCAAGGTTTGGAAGTGGGAAGGGTTCTATGGGCTGCAGCCGATAAATCCCCAAACTCTGAAGCCTATCCGGCGCCAACGGCATTTTAATTTGCACCGTGGCCGAGCTATCCAGGCTGTCACCGAAGCGATCGCGCACCACTTGAACACTGTCACCGGCATAGCTCAGGTGAGCGTTGAAATGCTGGCGCACCAGTGCGGGCTTGCGACCAAATCGGCGGCCGGCAATGAGTCGATCACGCGGGCCAGTCGTGCAGTGCTGACGCTCGAGGAGTACGGGATTCTCAAGTGCGAAAAGGTGTGGGATAGAACGGCCGGCACCTGGATCCCGAAACTGATCGAGATTACGCCGGCATTCATTCGCATGTGCGGCCTGAGTGATGAAGAGTATGAGGCCGCCCAGCGGCAGCAATTGGGCTTCCAAAAGCGCGGCCTTTCTCTGGTAGACGCTGAGCAGCTCACGATCACCGAAGCACGCCGACGCGCACGGGAAAACCATCGGCGTATAGCGTTCGAACGCCGGCAGAAACAGAACAAGGATCACGCCGCCCGGCGTTTGGCCAAGAAGCTGGCCACAAAGAGCCTGGACGAGCAACGCCATGAAATAACAAAAGGCCTGGTTAAACGCCTGGGCCGCGATGAACTGATCAGCCTCGGCCCTGAAGGGGTTAAAGAGCTGGTGGATCGCGAGCTGGGCCGACTCAGGCGGATTGCGGATAGCCCGCCAATATAATCCCATCCTGAAACCTTTCCCCTGAATAGCGTGGCGTACAGCCGCGCTAGCGGCGATCCAGCCCTGGGCGCAATTGTTCAATAAATACCCACCAAAAAATCATCACAACGGCTAAGATCCCCCTCATGCCGCCGGCAATCACCTATCTCGATCTCTTATCCACATATAGATGCAAGCGGAAACCATTTTTGAATGCTTCCATTAGAAATAGATGCAAAATTACATTCTTTTAATCATGACTATTCATAACCTTATACGTCCCACGTTGTGGGGATAACGTCCGCCCTTGCAGCGAGCTAACGCTCGCGCCGGTTCGGATATCGGCGCAAGCGCCTCTAAGGTAGCTCCCAGGCGCAAGCGCCCGGGCAAATCGCTGAATATTTCTTTTGTCTCCGACCGGAAGCCAATTAAGCGCGGTAATGCCGTGCCAAAAAGGGCGCTTAGCAGGAAGAGGGGGCAAATTCGGCCTCTGTGGCCAGCTGTAAGCATCAAGCGAAAAATCGCGGGGTTCGCCTGGTTATCTACACCGTGGCCTGTATGAGCGTTCTATGCAGTAGAAAGGCAGGCCTAAAAGATAGTTAAAACTTGCACATTAGGATAAAAAGTCCTAATGTTCACGCATCGAGAAGAAATGCGCAGGATCACAAATGACCGATTCAAAAATAAAAGCAGCTCAACAAGATGCGATCGATAAAGGGCTAAACCCTAAAACACTCCTCCCGTATACAGCAGGCTGGGAACGGCCGACGGGCGACGATATGCGCGTGATCATGACACTGGCCGGCTTCACTGGCTCAGCTGCAGGGAATTATGCCGGCGTTGAAGGTCGAACGATCAGGAAGTGGATTGCGGGCGCGCCTGGCCCAACTTATGCCGGGTGGTGTCTGCTGGTTTATGCCGCTGGCCTGGGCATGATACCGCCAAAGCACAAATGATAGATTTGCTATATACAAATCGGAGGTTTGTTTCGTGGGCAGCATAACATTGAAGCGTAAGGGCCGAGCCGATTTTATGGATATGTTTTCCGCCGGCGCCTTTTCGAAAGTTGTGGCCACAAAGAACGAGCGCGGCCGCTGGCAGCTATTCGGCTTATCGACTTCTGGCGATATGGCGGTGTTTGTTGAGAAAGCGCGCGGCGATGTGCGGGAATGGTCCGGCCTGGACTACCTGGCGGCATTCTGCGGAAAAATGGGGATCGAGCGCTGGGAGGTTCACGCACGCCGAATCAATAATTAAATAATTAAAGAAATATTTAAAACAGGTCTTGCAGGGTAGGAAAAAAAGTCCTAGTATATCTCTATCGGCCGGGCATGACGCCAGGGCCAAACCGGAGATAAACCGATGACTAATAAAGAAATTGCACAAAGTATCCTGACCCAGCTCGGCGGCAACCGTCTGATTGCAATGACTGGCGCCAAAAACTTCGTAGCCATCGATCGCGGGCTGCAATTCGATCTCCCAAAGAAGGCGCATTTTGTTAAAAATGGCATCACTCGCTTGCACATCGTGCTCGATGCTTCAGATACATACACGATCAAGGCGTTTAAAATCCGCGGGATGAACGTTACAGAGGTGAGCGAGAGCAGCATGATCTATTGCGACGTTCTGCAGGCGACTTTTACAGAACTGACAGGCTTAGATACACACCTATGATTAAGGCCCCTCCGGGGGCTTTTTTTTTGGTCACTATCATTTATACTGTATAAAAATACAGTAATGGTGATGTTATGGGCTTCATGTCGATCGGGGGCGCGGGCTACCTGGTGCAAAAAATCGGGGAGGAGCTGCCGCGCGTTCCGTTCCTCTATTCTGGCCAATCATTTGTTATCCGGCCCGAGGCGGCCGGCTATGTCGTTTATCATTGGTCTGCGCGCTCTTGGGAGCGATATGATGAAACGGTGCATCGTGACCAGCACGCGGCGTTTAATCACGTCTACGAGGCGGAGAGCGCGCGCTGGGCTGAAATGGAAAGAGCGATCAGAGATAAGTGATGAAAACGGCCGTTATGCCGGCATTTCCTCATCAAATCAGAATCGTCGTTTTGTTAACAAGTTAGTAACATAATTTAGGGCCGATATCAGGCCCGAAAAGCCCTTCTTTTACCGTGTACGCGCGGTTTTCGTGACGAGTGGCGATCCGCCAGGGCGCTTAACAACCATTATGTTAAATAGTCTCCTTTTGCCCCAAATTAGTGCAGAATGACCGGGCCGCCACTGAGTGGTACGCCATACCCACCAATAACCACTAAAAATATTGACAATGGTAGGTATTGGTGGGTATACTGCCCCCGAGTTGAAAAAAGAAGGAGGTTTTATTGAGCAGTGCAGAACTCATTAGGAAATTGAAGAAAGAAGGTTGGGTGTTAGACCGCGTAAAAGGAAGCCACCACACATTTGTGAAGGAAGGCAGAGAAGACATCATTACGGTCCCCCATCCTGAGAAGGACTTAGCGACAGGAACGCTACAGAGAATTCTCAAGCAGTTAAAGCAGTAACGTAGTAAAGCAGTAAAAGGGGCGCGCCCTAACGGGTGCGCCACTTAAAGAGAAACTAATTAAAGGTGAATGAATGAAATTTCCGATCTATCTCCATCAGGCAGAGGGCGGTAGTTTCTCCGGTTTCGTACCGGATATTATCGGCGCTTACTTTGCCGGTGATACCATCGACGACGCGATCGCCGATGCATATGGCGCAATTGATGCGCATCTAGAGTATCAGGCCGAGAAAGGCAAAGCGTTACCAGCTGCCCAGGACATTTCCGCGCATCTTCATGATGAAGATTGCCAAGGCGGGATTTGGGCGTATGTTGATATCGATTTAAGTAAATATGACGGCAAGTCCGTAAAGTTAAATATCACTATTCCACAAAATCTGTTGTTGAAAATTGACCAGTATGTAGAAGTGCATCGCGAGTATACATCCCGCAGCGGCTTTTTAGCCGAGCTGGCACGCCGCGAAATGCAAAAAACCGCATAAAAAATAAAACCTTCGTTTTTCAACTCAAACAATTGCCCGCGATTCGCGGGCTTTTTTTATCCGTTAAAGAATTAAATAAATCTTTAAAAAAGGTCTTGCAGGCTAGGAAAAAAAGTCCTAACATATCTCTATCGGCCGGGCATGACGCCAGGGCCAAACCGGAGATAACCCGATGACTTTAAATGTGACGATTCTCGGCGCCAAACATTTCAACCTGGTGGCCCGTGGTAACGATATGACGCTGATGTTTGATGAAAAATTTGAGTGGTGGGAAATGTATACTGATAACGCTGCTCACCGCGCATATCGCGGCCCAGGCGTTCGGGTTTTTCACTCCCTGGCTGAGGTCGAAAAAGCGTATAAGAGCTGGCGCGGCATCGCTGAGTTAGTCGAAAATAACGATTTAAATAATTAAAGAAATATTTATAGGCCCGCCAATGTGCGGGCTTTTTGCTATGTGGGCTACGCTGATTTTTTTGGGACAATGCGCAAGACGAGCCAGGAGGCCACTGCAGCGATCGCGGCATAGATAGCGAGCAGATAGGCCGTTGATAGTGCCTCGGGGTCACTTAGACCCCATTCCGTGGACTTGTGGACCATTTTAATCGCCATGCTGTTCGTTAGAAGCAGCTGAGACGGGATCACGTTCGGCAAGATAGCCATGAATAAAAGAAAGGCCACAACGGCCGCTAGCTTTCTCATACTGTACAGCGCCTCTCATAGCCGATCACATCGATGGATCCATATGCCATTAATTTGTTATTTGTGCGTGGAACTCCTGCGCGCGGCGTCCGTAAAAGCCGCTCCCGGAGCCGTACAAAGTCCTCTGCGTTGTATAGGGTGATACAGCCCAGGGAAAGCCTGGCCGGCCCGATGGGGTGTAGGCGGAACTGTCCGCGCTTAACGCTGTTTATCCAGGTGAAATCATCGATGCGGTGATCGTCGCGGTAGAGGGCGAACCAGGTGGCGTGATCTGTACGGTTAACAAAGTCTTTCGCCCAGGTGAGAGCCTGGGAGCCTATGCCGCCTGTCGGCCGGTCAACAATCCAATAGCGCCCAGCTGGTAGCGCGCCGTCGTCCGGTTTATGCGTGCATCCTGGTTGATTGGTGTATTTGCCGTTGCCGGAGAACGCGGGATAGTTCCCGTTCACCCCGCACTCTAAAAGCGTAACGGTGTCCCGATTAAGTCTGAATCGTCCGTGAATCATCGTGCTCCTTGCGTAACTGCTGGATGAATAAGATACAAATTGTAATCAGAAACCATCGCCGGCGCACGAAAAGAAACCGGCCTTGCGGCCGGCTGGTGTGACGCGTCACATTTTAACGCTGTGACGTGTCACAGCGAGGGATTATCCCATTTTCAGGGAGCTTTGATTATTGTAAAAGCAATGTATTCCGAGGTAATAAAATACCCATTTCACCGTTTACGCTGAAATAACAACGATGGTTTTCTGTGTTTGCACGCTGTGTTACCGCTATCAATTGCTCTAAATCGGCAACATCATATTGTTCAAATGTGTGCATGTATCTATTTATTTCATTTATATGTAGCACTTGTTTAATTCTTGTTTCAATCCCTATATCTCTAACGTATTTTGCAAACTTAGGCGAAATCCAATATAACAATTCCATCATGTTATTTAGTTTTTCCATCAAGCTGCTTATAACTGCCTGTTTCGTCTTTGCGCTGCCAACATGCCAGGCTGGTTCATTGTGAGATATCCGGTTTCTGAATGCTCTTATTTCTTCAATTCTGCGTCGAATAGCGTCACGTTGATGAAAACTAGGGTTTTTATCAGTAACGCGCGGGAGCTTTTTAAACACTTTTGTTAACTCGTGGGGCCAAAGGAAATTTTTTTCCGTACCGTTATAAAAGTGTTTGTCAAAAATGTATTCCCAAGTAGAGAATTCAGTTTGAGAAATAATCTGATCAATAGTCGGTATAGGTTGAGCTATTCCCTTTTCTTCCAATGCTTTCTTGGCGCTTTTTTTTGCTTTTTTATTGTTATCTTTGAATTTTTTAACTTGGTCGGCGTTAACTAGATCCCCTTGAAGGTTGGTATCTTGAGTGAACGGTATTAATTCGAACCAATATTTCCCTTCCTGTTGATATTTCGTGCAAACGACATGATTTATGGCGTTTCGAAGAGAAACCTCAATGATTTGTATCAGGGGATAAAATGCCCCTACGATAGCTAAGTTCCAACAATAAGCGCCGAAAAGTTGAGCATCTGATTGTGTCGCAAGAGAAACTTTATAACTGCTTAAACGCGCGGTGCTTAGCAACCGTGCCGGTTCAGTGTAATCATAACTGTTTGGCATAAATCCATCTTCTTGGGCGTTTTTAGGCGATATCTAACATTATTCCAGATTCGAAAAGGTATTGACAGCCCCTTAAAACTAGCGTAGTTTGTGCCTCGTGTAGCTAGTCGACGGTTCTTCTCCCACCTCGTAGTGGTGTGTGCATCTCAGTGATGCCAGTTCCTTGACATAAAGCGAAAGGATACCAGCCCCGGGGTCATGCAAATGATTCCGGGGTTTTGCGTTTCAGCTGTAAGCAAACCGCCTCCCTCATTGACTGCTCGGCCGGGCATCCTACCCGAAAGTAGAGATAATCTGCATGTACTCTGCGAGTTCATATGACACATCTGTCCAGTAGACAAGTAGTTACCCACCCGATAGGATGGCTCTCATGATTCAGTCTTTTGGTAAAATTATGAGTTCGTCTGCTGCCGTAACCGTTCTAACTGGTGTTACTGTTTTTGTCGTTGGCCAGCTTATAGCTAAGAGAGTAATTGAACCTTACGTATCATTCAGGGAACAATTAGGGAGAATCTCAGCGCTGCTATTGAGGGAACAATCCAAAATAACTAATTTCCGTGCTAATTATGAAACCCTTCATGATTTAAAAGAAGCAGCGGCTCAGTTAATGGCTAAATACTCGGCTTTACCTGGCAGTCTCAAACAAAGTTATATCGGCATTAGGTGTGTTCCCTCACAATCTGTAGTTCTTGAATCAGCGCAAGCATTGAATGAGATAGCATCAATACTTGAAGGTGACAGCAAGGAAAATTTATACGCTCTGATAAAGAAAATTGGAATTAATCTCGATATACCGACCACCTACTCTCATTAATCCCTCGAACCATATTTGGCTGATCCCCCTTACTGGTATTGTGACTCGCCACACGATACACCTGTGACGTGTCACGGGGGAGGGGGTTATTACCTAAAGGCCTGCGTTCTTTGCTGATTCCCCAGCATTACATCCTATTCGGTAAGCGGATCCAATCTGGACGTATTCAGCGCGTTCTATACCGGATAACTTTTGCGCCTTTAGGTCGAACTGCTTAATTTTATTGTGACAGGTTGCCGGTTTACCTTTGTAGGCATCACGCGCCCCACGCCAGCACATATCAAAAAGAACATCAGGGCTTGCTGGTCCGTTCCCGCTAGCCATTGTGTTACATGTGCCATTGATGCGCATTTCAAGCATGGCGGTATTTTTTGCGTATGCTGCAGGTGCCAGGAACATCGCCAGGACGGCGAACAGAATAACTCGTTTCATTTGTGCATCCTTACAAAATGCCGCCATTCCTGGCGGCTGAAAAAACATTAAGTGACAATGTAACTATTTTACTTTGGCGGCTAGTCTGGAAATGCCTACTTGAAGCATTGCCGCCAAGATATCGGGGCTTACAACACGCTCCACAACTGCTTTCATGCATTCTGGATCGGTTGGCATGATGTGTACGGCGCCGGCGGGCAGTATTTTAAATTGCGGCTCGAGCCTGGCGCTAAATGTCAGCTCGGCCTTGATACCATAGAGCAGGTCCGCCAGGAGGCCCGAGGCGGCTTTGTCGCGGTCGATGGGCACCCAATCAGCCATGCTTATCCCATGCTCTTCCGCGAACGCCTGACAGCCTGCCAGGACGTCACACACATAATCGCGGGCCTCGTTCCGATATGCCGGCGCCGCCTTAAACTGGTCGTGTTCCTGGGCGCTTTTTGCGGCGATCTCCTGCAGCTGCTTTTGCTTCACCTGGTCGGCTTGTTTCTGCTGCCTGGCCAGCTCCTCGGCCATCATGTTAAAGGCGTTGATGTAGGCGATTTTAATGGCCATCGCTTTCTTGCCGGTGAAGCCCATCACCAGGAGCATAAAGCCGTCTTTTGTTGTATTAACGTATATATCTTTTTTGTTGTTTGCTAACTTATTGATTTTATAGCTAAACGCAAAATTGCGTTTAGTGAAGTCTTCAGGCGCATCTAGTGTTTTTATTCTGCGCAGTACATCACTGTGCGTCTTACCGAATGCCTCAGCTATTGCGTATGAAGTGGTGATTAGATTGCCGTTCTGGCTTGATATGAAGTGTTCGGGGGTGGTCAAAAGGGGGCTTTGATCTGTCATGATGAGTATCCTGTAAGCATTTGGAAATCACCGCCAGAAGGTCTCAATCTTTAACTGGTGGTGAGCTGTGTGGGGTTGAGACTACCGGGCTTACAGGAAACCGGCCATCCTTACGGATGCCCCACACAGCCCACCATTGAGGTGTAGCCATGCTTAGCGCATAAAAAAACCGCTAACGCGGTATATGCGCCTGTAAGAATTCCGGGGTCTCAATCCCGATCGCAGATTTTGCTACGATGTGGGAAAGATACCGCCTGGCCACTCTGCGCGCAAGTAGAAACATCGGCGCAGGGGGCGCCGATGATAATTAATCCAAAAATGGATTGATGACTACATGAGCTGAAAATTCAGCGCATGGAGGTTAGATTGCTTTCATTAGGCAACGACTGGCAATTTCACGCAGCCATGCCGGCCGAGTGGCCAGGACGGCCGCGACGTCTTTAATTTTCAATTCTGGCAGGTCAGTTAGACGGGTTTTCAAAATTTGGTTATATTGTTTCTCGGACATTATAACTATCTCCGTAGTTACTTGTGTCAGTAACGGCCGGGCCGCAATCCCGGCCGTTACACCTTCCAGCCTCAGCCGTGTCTTTGCTTGTACTCAGCAAAAGACCGCTCTAAAAGCTCTTTCATGCTCAAGTTATTCATTGTGGCGAACGTTTTATAGTCAGTGAAAAATTCAGGGTCAACGTTGAAATTCATCGCCTTGCCGCCTTTTAACTCCCTGCCCGCTTTGGCTGTGGTTTCTACGCCTGTTGCGGTCTGGCTGAGTGTTGGCGCAATGCCCTTTCCCTTCTTTGCTGCTTTCGATGGGCCTGCCATAAGGTGCTCCTTAAATATTTATATCGTTAATTATTTAAATCTTTAATTCGTTAATGTCTCAAGGCGATCGATGATGCCTTGGACGACGTGATCGGCTCGTTCACGCGGAGCCACATAGGCGCATTCAATGATGCTGCGGCCGAGGTCCTGCGTTTTGCTCAAAGCCGGCTTTTGGGGAATGTAGCCGTCAATCATGAAATACGGGGTTTGGCCAATGTATGCCTTGGCGTCTTCATAGTCCTGCGCGTTCTCGGCTACGGCACTGAATGCGATAGCCAACTTTTTGATAGGGACGCCGGCTTGTACCAGGCTATTAGCCGTATGCACTGTGGACTCCAGGTCATCGAGGCTGAAACGCGTCGGGATAACCATTAGGTCTACCATGTGGGCGATCTCTATAGTGGATTTTGACGCGAACGCGGCGCAGTCCAGCACAACCATATCCCACGATCCGGATTCGATTTTCTTTTTCACCAGGGACGGCGCCCCGAATGACTGGACGTCAAAAACCGGCTCGATGTTGTTCGCAATGCGCCGGCGCATCCAGTTAGCCATTGTTGCTTGGCCAATATCGAGATCGGCGCCGAG
The DNA here is from genome assembly GCF_048684935.1 of Serratia sp. BNK-17. Lineage (NCBI taxonomy): Bacteria > Pseudomonadati > Pseudomonadota > Gammaproteobacteria > Enterobacterales > Yersiniaceae > Serratia > Serratia sp. BNK-17. The sequence goes on from NZ_JBLQTR010000002.1 coordinate 31,435, forward strand.
TACGGTCCAATCAGATTTTGCATAAGAGACACCCAAGGCGCGGGCCAGGGTGGATTTTGATACGCCGCCTTTACCGGAGGCGAGGGCTACTGAAAGTGTCATTGTCGAGGCTCCGTAAATATATCTTTAATTAAATATTTAAAGATTAAGCGTGTTGGAGCTTATCGCAATGCCTGGGAGGTGTAAAGAGGGATGTAAATATTTATTTAAATAAAGAAATAAAGATTGCGGGCGCGACTATGCCCGCGTATGTTTAGAATGAGGTGATCTCACTCCTAACTAACTGAATCTCAAAAATTTGGTTTTGTATAAGGGTTAACAGCGCCTCAGCCAAGTCTCCGCTTTTGTCCCCTTCTGCCTGGATCCGCTCGGTCATTGCTACAGCACCGATATTGTGTGAGCCAATGCGGATCAGCTCGGCGGAGAAGCGGTTATCTTTCTCACATATAATTCGAAACCTATCAATTTCCCTTACTTGTTGTAATAATAGGGATAATACAGCTTCGAATAGTTCCCCTTGGTTCCTTCCCTCTCGATCAAGCACGTTGAGGAGAATAGATTCTACAGCCATGCTTTTTGACAAAATATCGTTAGTATTCATGGTGTAATCTGCATAAGAAGTATTGCTGTAATCTTGCATAATGGCCTCTTTGAGCGCTATCGACCGCTTCGAAGTGTGGTCTTGGTCTCGTTTTGTGGTTTTTGAGGGTAAAAAAATGCACGACGTAACGCCGTGCCGAGGTATTACCGCCAGCTACCCACAAAGACGACCCGTCCAAAAACCGAAATGCTGTCATCCTCACCTGAGATATATTTAGGTGGAAAATGGACATCTTTCGTAGCGTAGATAGTAAACCCGGATTTACCTATTTCTTGGCGTGCGCTCCGAATAATAATGTTGTCGCGATCATCTTTGAACGCATAAATGTCTGTTGCTGTGACTTCTTTGACGGATGTGTCTATAAGCACATCGGCGCCTTTTGGCACCTCTTCTAGGAAGCTATCTGAAGACTGAATCAGTGCCAGTTTTGCAGGTGATAATCCCTTTTGGGCTAGCATGGAGCTATTGAACGCCAGCGGGTCATCTCTCGTTGTCTGTTTGCCGGCAAGAAACGGATCAGCAGTGGAGAACGCCAGGGCTTCATCGTCGCCCTCATAGTCAGAAAGCCCGGCCAGGTAAGCCGCTGAGGTCCTATAGACGCTGGCGAGCTTTCGAATCACACCTAATGGCGCTTGACGGATCCCCGCTTCATAGTTCTGTAGTGTACTGCGTGGTATGCCGGTCTCGTTTTGCACGTCTACCACGCTCTTCCCGGCGTGATTTCTCTTTTGCTGCAGGCGCAAGCCGATCACTTGTGTAGTTTGTTCGTCTCTAGTTTTCATCACGTACCCTTACCCAAATTGCAGTTAGGTTACTACAAATTGTAGTTTTGCATAATTTTTTTGCTTGTCGAAACCTCAAATTGTGGTTATTTTTAAATTAAGTGTGGTTTTTGAGGGTGTGCTGTGACTCTTTTAGAGTGGGTGAAACAGCAAGGCGGGATTAAAAAGTGCTCAGAAAAACACGGGTTTACCCCGTCGGCTCTTGGCGCCTGGTCCCGTTTAGAGCGATTCCCCAGCCCTGATAACCAGGCGCGGATTATTCAGGCTTCTGATGGTTTAGTGGCGATCAACCAAATGCGCGAATTGTTTTTAACGAAAAAAAATAGCTCCGAATCCTCACCGCGCCGGCGCCGCCTGCAGGGGTCGCTAATGGTTCGCAATCTGGCGCGCCTGAAGCAGGTTTTTGATGAGCTGCAGCTGCCGGCGCATCGATGCAATTTGAACGGCCCCGGGATAGTTGCTCGGTGGGCGACAACTAATGTAACCGTGCAAGAGGTGCGAAATGCCGTCTCTGTGTTGGAGGAGGTCGGCAAGGACGCGGGGAGCGTTGAAGAGATTCATGCGGCTATCCGCGATGCCCGCCGGGACTCACTGAGGGGCTTATCATGATGCTTATGGCGTTTGTGGGAGGCCAGCATAGCGCACAAGTAGTTATGGTGCGGCAGCTGGCCAAAGACCTGAAAGGTTGTTACCGCGTCGAGCACATCGACAACACCGGCGCTTCGCTTGATTCTGGCGAGAAATTTACCCGTCTCCGCCGTCTGATATTGAACCGTAAGGCGAACCGCAAAGCCCGGGACCTGGTGATCGTCGTCACAGGGATAAACGAGCAATGCGAGTTGGATTTGCTTCGCCGACACCAGGCGACGATCTGCATACCGCACGCGCCGCTACATAGCCTTTTTGATGACAACCCGATCACACCTGCCGATCTCTTTGTCTGCTGCCGCCCTGGCTCGCTGGAGTCTGAGCAGAAACGCCGGCAATACATTACCCCCGAAGAAGCGTTTTCGGCCTGCTACAGCCGCGCGCGCGGTTTCCGGGGTGCGGTATGAGCTACGTCATAGGCGCGGCGCGCTACTGCGCAAATCCAAAATTTTGGCGCTTTCTGGCTGTGGAAACCAATACGCCAGTAAACGACAAAGAAGCCGCCGCGCAGCAGCTGCGCACATTGTGCGGCATCAAGTCCCGCAGTGAGCTGAACAGCAACCCATACGCCCGCACGGCTTACGCTGGCCTGATCACTCGATTTAACGATTTTTTGCGGAGAGAGCGCCAATGAACGGCCGCACACCAACAAAAAAGGAAAGGCTGTATATCACGGCTGTAATTCAATCCGTTGGCTGTATTGCCTGCATCCTGGACGGCCGCGAAATTGAAAACCCGGGCGCGTGGACTGAGTTTCATCATGATCCTGATTTTGGGAGTACCGATCCCGATTGTCACTTTCGGGGCTATGGCGCTTGCGCTGCGCATCATAGAGGCGTAATCCCCGCCGGTGCTCGCCTGCCTGCCGGTTTTGCCGTTCGTCACCCTGTAGGCAAGCCAGCGGTGAAATTTTCCGAGAAATACGGCACAGACGCCTATCTGTGTGCGTTGACGTGGGAACGTCTGCCGCAGAGCGTGAAAGACGAGATAGGTTTCGATCTCAGCCTGGGCGAAATGCCGGTAGAGGCCAATTAACAATGCTGAATTACAAGACATTGCGCCAAACACCAGGGAAATACGGGAATAAAAAAACGGTTGTCGATGGCTTCACGTTCGACAGCAAAAAAGAAGCGGCTTATTACGGCCAGCTCAAACTACGGCAGCGCGCCGGCGATGTTGTGATGTTCCTCCGTCAGGTGCCGTTTCATCTGCCTGGCGGTGTGAAGTACGTTGCGGATTTTGTTGTTTTTGGCGCTGACGGTGTTGTTGAGGTTATCGACGTGAAGGGCGTCCGTACTGCTGAGTATCGAATCAAGAAAAAGCTGGTGGAGCAACACTACCCGATCACCATTATCGAGGTTTAGCTATGCGCCCTCATGAGCTGGACGCCCTTCTGGAGCAGTGGGCCAGATGGATCCGCGCCGATGGTTATGGCGGCTCTGGTTTCGGGTCAATGTTGGAAATGATGATGATCACCGGCTGCATGTTTTCCGGCGGTGGCCGTGGCCAGGCGCTGTGGACTGTAGAGGCAGACGTAGAGGCCGCTGTGATGGCGTTGGCTGCAGCTGATAGAAATGCGGCAACGGTAATCCGAATCGAATACGGGGCGTGGGATCTGGGGGGCCTCGACAAAAAAGCCAGACAGATAGACAAAGCCCACGCCCTTTTTATGTCGCTGAGCACCTACAAACGGCGCTTAGCAAAGGGCCGCGGATTTATCGCGGCCTGGTTGAGCAAACAACGGGGGAATGATGGAAAAGCGCCGCATTGCTGATGATAGAACGGCGATCGAGGAAGCGATCGACATTCTGACAAAACTAACGAATGGCCATTCGCTGCGAATGGTTCACGGAGTCTCTACGCGGCAAATTGTGGCCGCGCGTGACGAGCTGGCGAAGGTGCTGGCCGGGCTGGGTAATTATGCGCACTGATCGCCAGGCAGCCCGCGCGGCGGGGGACATTAAATTTATCGGCCGCGTATGTACGAAATGCGGGGGTAATGTTCGCTATGTCCGTAGCGGTTTCTGCGTACCGTGCCAGGCGCGCAACAACAAAGCGATTAAAGAGGTCAGGGACGCGCCGGACTCGTTCGCGCACCGCGTCTTTGTCATCGGCACACCTCCCGGAATAACGAAATAAAGAATTAAATAAATATTTAAAAATAGCTTGATGGTTAGGACTAAAAGTCCTAATATATTTTCACCGGCCGGGCATACCGCCAGGGCCAAACCGGAGATAACCCGATGAAAAAAACCACTTACGACCTGGGCAACAATGAAAGCGTTAGCGTTGGTGTTTTCCCTAACGGTGACGGCACTTTCACAGCGATGACCCGCACAAAGAGCAAGCCATTCAAAACCGAAAAAGGCGCCAACAACTGGTTAAAGCGCCAACTGTCCGGCAAGCCTGCAGTTAACAAATTCCGTCTGCAATACCGCGTGTGCGGCGTGTGGGTGAACGGCAACACGTTCCCGACCAAACAGGCCGCTGATGCCTGGGGCGCCCGTGAATGCCGCACCATGACGCGCTATGACGGCTATCAGGTTGTTCCGTTGCGCTAAAGGCTCCAGACGCGTCCGCCATGCCGGCGGGCGCCATATCCGACAGCAGAGGGTTACACGATGCAACTCGAACAAAACGCGAATTGGCAGACCAAGGCGCGCGGCGACAACGACAGCGAATATCAGATTTACCTTGCCTGCGCTGACGACGGTAAAGGCAACGAATTCATGACCGGGAAACCGCTGAAAACCTATGACGAGTGGCTTGCAAGCTAACACCCAGCGCGCCCTACGGGGCGCACAACATGAAAGGACATTCCCCGCCGCGCTGGTGGATGGCAGGACGGGGGCGTCGCTGACCTGGAGTGTCCTTTCAGTTGTGACGTGTGTAAGCGCACTGCAGCGCCGGCCGACGCAAAGCCCCGTGAATCGGCTGAGCCGCAGCAACTGGCGGCCAATACCAAAACAGAGCGGCGGGAAGTAAGCAGGGGTAGCGCCCTGGTGTCGCAACACTGATTGCTGTGTGTAGTCTTTGGCCCCGCTAGCCGGGGCGTTTTTTTAGGCATCGCAGTGTTAAATCTTTATTTAAATAAATCTTTAAGGACGTCTCGACAATGTGCCGAAAGAGTGAAATCACAGCTGCAGAGCTGGACGCGTGCCCATATTGCGCCGGCGCCCCGGCGGAGGTTATCCGCTACGAAACCACGCAAAAGCCGCTAACACGCGGTGACGCGCTAATCCCGGGCTGGTACGAAGCCTTTGTATTTTGCCATGAGTGCGGCGCCCAAAGTGGCGAGGTATCAGCTGAGATAAACGACGCTGATGATCTGGCATTGCTGATCGCCGCCGCACGGGCTGAGTGGAATTTGCGCGACAAGCGCAATCAGGACCTTTACGCCGCCGCGTTATCCGATGGCCGCATAGTGGCCCCAGCTGGCGCCGATGGATGGATCCCCGTTTCTGAGCAGTTGCCGCCGTATGGCGTACCCGTAGACGTGGTGTGTATGGGGAACGTCCAGCACATAGCGCACAAGCTGACGCAGGACCGCGAGGCTTTCAGCTGGGAGCTTTGCTCTGAAGACCATGATGAGCTGGTGGAGCTGGACGCTATTTCACATTGGCGCTTCCGCCCTGAATTCCCAACTGCAGGAGCGCCGGTACTGGATCGGCTACTCGCTAAGGCTGGTGGCCAATGAAATCTAATCACGCCGCGCGCCGCCAGCTGGGCATGTCTTATAAATTCAGCCGCCGCAAGCCTAACTCCTGGGTGTTTCTCTATTGGCCAACGCCAATTGCTCAGAAATTTTTGCTCCCTGATTGGGTTCGAGAGTTGGAGGTTACAGCGGTGAAGTATGAGCCGGCACAGTTTCGCGGCTTCACGGTCGATGCATACGGATATTACCCGGCATCGGCATTTTATCCGGCTCATGCGGCCAACGGGAGGGCAAAGGAATGATCCATAGCATTGACGTAAAAACGCGGTACTACAGCGGGGCATACATCGCAAGACACGCCGGCAAACAGGCAACTAATACGGCCAGCGCTGAAGGAGCTGTGCGCCGCCTGGCCGGTAAGGTTTTCGGCACCTGGCAGCACATCACTGTGACGCGCATCGATGGCACTGGCGACTATATGGCCAGCGTTTATCGGGTTACACCTGACGAGGCCCAAAAATGCCGCGTGTGCGGCTGTTCCTATTCGCGCGGCTGTGCTGGTGGCTGTCATTGGGTGGCGGCTGATTTGTGCAGCTGCTGCGCGCCAGGGAAGGGCTAGCCGTGAGCGTAAAACTTTCAGAGGTGATCAGCGTGCTGGAGGAGCGAGGGCCGTCGTCGCTGGACACGCTGGCGCACGTCCTGGACGAGAGCGAAACCACGTTACGCGCGCTGTTAACGGGCGCTTATCGCCGGGGTACGCTTGGATTTGATAACGGGCTGTATTCGGTCCTAAGCACTGCAGAGCAGGAGGCCGTAAGGTTAACCATGTCTCCGCCGGCCGCGCCGGCATCGAAACCAACCCCGGCAGCAAAACCAACGGCGCCGGCTAAGCCAAAAGTGACGTCGGCCCAGCTGCGTGAACTGTTGGCGCAACGAGGGAAAATGACCGCTGCGGAGCTGGCCTCTGCAGCTGGGATAAGTTCGGGGCATATTGGGCCGCTATTGGCTCATGACCGCCGCGCCTGCCGCGTGCGGCTGATCACGCTGGATAGAGTGAATTACTACAAGCTGGAAGAAAAGCGCGATAGCGTGCCGCCTGCCGCGCCTGCCGCGCCTGCCGCGCCTGCCGCGCCTGCCGCGCCTGCCGCGCCTGCCGCGCCTGCCGCGCCTGCCGCAACGGATGATAGCCCGCCGGCGCCGCCGGTAGTTCCTGCAGCTGGTGGATCAGGCACAAATGATGTGACGCAGGCCCGCGCGCCGGCAATGGCAAACATGGAAACGATCACGGTTCCGACTGTGGAGTTTATGACGTCAGAGATTCACCGCCTGATCGGCGAACTGCGCCACGCAAAAGAGTTGCGCGCGGCGCTGATAAACCTGAGCCGTTTAACAAAAGGCGAGCTGGTGGAGGATGTGAACTGATGGCCAAGCAAATCAATTTTGAAGGGGCTGTGCTTAAAGGCGGCGGCGGGTTGACCCGGGGGGATATCTATGTGCGCCGCAGCTGGATGATCATCTTAGCCGATGGCACTACTTATCATCGCGAAACCTATGGTCGGCGAGACGAGCCAGGTCTGGAAATGTGGGAAAAGTGGTGTAAACCCGGCCCGGACGTTTACCAGTCGCCACACTGGCGCAAGGCCTCAAAAGCGGACCGTATGCAGCTGCAGCAATGGCTGCGCGCCCATCCTGATTATCTGCCTGACGGGGGACCACATGGCCAATAAGATGACTACTGAGCGACTGCGTGAAATCGCAGAGGATGGATTCTTGGAGCATGGTGACGCCAAATTAATGGCGCGCGCACTCCTGGCTAACCGGGGCGCGCCGCCGGTGGGTTACATCGATCCGGACAGCTTAAAGGAGTATCGCGGCAAGCGCGCCGGCGGGTCGTGGTCAGCTGTCCCGCGCACAACCTGCGGCCTTAACATGACGACGCCAATCTACACCGCCCCGCCAGCGCCAACAGCTCCAGGTCTTGGCAAGCTACCGCCATTAACGGCTGAATTAGCGGGTATCCTCGGGCGCCCTAATTTCCAATGCTGTCACCTGGCGGCGGCGATGCGAGCTGGTGGCCATGAAATCCCGAGAAAGGCAGAGGCTGAACAGGCTGCGGTGATTTACTTCATGCTGGGGCATTACCTGGCACATGGCGAGAAGTGGAGCGAGAAGGCCGAGGAGGAGCTACAACAGCTTATAGCAATTGGGAAACAGCGCGCCGATGGCTGACACCAGGGAACGGGCCGCAGCGCGCCAGCGTGAGAAGCGCCGGCGCGACCGGGAAGCCCGGGAAAAACTGAAAGCCGGCGGCCAGCGCGTGATTAAGCTGGTGGTCACAGAGGCGCAGTATGAAGCGTACCGGCGAAATGCGGCTTTACGTCGACCAGGGAAGGCGGCGTATACCGTGGAGGAATACGCTGAATTATTGTTCGTTCAAGATGACCGGTCATTAAAATTGCAGCTGGAGGCGCTGGCGAAGACGAGTTGTCCGACGTGCGGCGAGGTGATGCCTGGGCCAGCTGGTGGATGTTGGCGAAATGGTGAAGCGGTATGCGCTCAAACGTTGATATGGAAAGAGCTGGCGCTTAAAACCCTGTGATGAGCGCGCCAGCAATAACTTATTATGGTTTAAGGCGGTGTTGTCTGAGGAAGCGCTTTATGCCAGGAATTCTTTCACCGGTTTCAGGGTTAATTGCCTCTTTGTTGTAGTCGAGATTGACCTCAATAACTTGCCCGTCTTGAGGTCCCCCAACAAAGTGCCCCCGAAAAAGGCAGGAAATTGGAGCGTAATCCGTTACATGAATAAGTCTATCCTCTCCCTCGTTGTCTAAGTTCAAAATAATAAGACGGGCATCAACTTTAAGTGCAAGCTCTGGATCGTAGTGATCGAACCTCGAGGCGATGTAATTATGATTTGTATCGTTTGGCTTTTGGGGGGAGGTATCCACTGTCTCGGCGATAGCGGTTTTTTCCAAGATGCGATCTTGTTTTTTCAAAAGAGTATCGATTCTTTGCTGCGACTCCATCATTTCGATTTGGAGCTTTTTCAACCTTCTTTTTGAAAGGGCTGGGGCTACGTAAACGAAATAACAATACAAAATGGCAAAGCCAATAATCAAAAAAATAATAGTCATGCATTCCCTTTGATAAAGTCCATCATTTAAGAGTGGTTATTTTATAGGCATACAAAAGGAGTGACAACAACCGATCGTTCAAAACGATCGTTGATACGCAACCGATCGGTGAATCCTATTTGATTGATTTTCAGGGCCTTCCACACTGTAACTGTGTTTTTTACATACACACCCCGTTAAAACCAACAACAGGCGGTGATACATGGTTATAAAAACAGGTGGTAGGGCTGGTGGTGTTCGGGATAACATCGTGCTGCAGCCCCTCAATGGGTTGCCGGGTTTAGCAGCTCGAACATTACCAAAGCGCACAACCGCGCCATGCGGTTTTTTTGTGTGCGGCGCACGGCTACACCTATCAATGGTGGGACGTGCGGGGGAGCCGAAAGGCTCGCCGGGTTCTTTGGTGACCGGTCTGCTAACCCCGTACGTCTCACCACCAAATTGTTTAGCAGCTTTTGGTGGTGATATTCAAAACACCAAAGGAGTTAAGCCATGACTAATCAACTCGCATTCCACGATACTCAATTCAACGTCGTAAACCATGCCAATCAAATCTGGTTATCAAGCAAAGAAATCGCCAATGCACTTGGTTATTCGTCATCAAGAGCAGTAACAAAAATATTCAATCAAAACCAAGATGAGTTTACAGCTGGAATGACCGATGTTGTCGAGGTACCCAAATCAGGAACCTCGGCGAATTTAAAGGCTCGCAGCCGTATTTTCTCCCTACGTGGTGCCCACCTGATCGCCATGTTTGCCCGGACTGAGATAGCGAAAGAGTTTCGCCGGTGGGTGCTCGATATCCTGGACAAAGAGACAGCTGGCGCGCCTGCGCCGCTGGTGGTTCGAACAGAGCGCTGTAACTACCCCGCAATGAATGAGCTGTTAGAGCGTCCGAGTTCGTTCGTCTCTGAGTTTAACGGGATGGCATACGTAGACAGTAAGGCGCTTGCCCGAATTTATGGGGTATCGGCCCGGGACCTTAACGCGATAGTTCGGCGCCTGGAGGTAACACAGGATTTTGCCGAGCGGAACATAGTGAAATGCAAGGGCGCCGGCTATCAGTTCACCCTGTGGGGATTTCTGCTGTTATCCAGGCATATCGAGGGTGATTTGAGTTCTGAGGTCACGCTGGCCTTTATTCGGGCGTTGATGGCCAATACGGGAGCAACTGCAGGAAGTAGTTTAGATACCCCGTTGCTGGTGGATTCTGACTATCGCCGGCGCGCGCGGGATTATGCGGCTGATATGTTCCAGCGTTGGTATCGGCATGCTACGGCGGCAGGCATTTCTGTTGATGATTTTAACCGGGCTGATATTGATAAATTTGCTGATGGGTTGCTGGCTGATGCCCTGACACGTTTCAGGGTTGAGATAGGGTTCAATCAGCATTTAGAGGCTAAGGTAAGTTTCCTGCCGCAAGATGTTATCCAGTTGGCGCCGTCCAGCAAGGAAAGCATGAGTAATTTAGTTCAAAACGTAGTCGATACGGATGTATTGCAAGAAATGCTCATGGCTGGTGTTGCCCGCTTAGGGCGTGCGGCGAAATAAATGGGTGACTGTGACGCGTCACGCTTAAAAAATGTGACGCGTCACAGCAAGGGAATAAATCATTATTTCTTTTTCAAATCGTTGCTAACTGTTTTCTGAGATACGCCTAAGCGGTCGGCAATTTGTTGCTGGCTCAAACCCGTGCTACGCAGGCGTTGCGTTTCTTGCCGACGCTGATCCAAGGGCATTAGATCGCAAGTTGATACAGTTCGCTCTGAGAAACCTGTCCCCTCATAGGTGGTAACGCGGACGTGTTGGCCAGTTCTTCCACTGATGCCGGATACCGTGACCTGGCCCGATTTACTGGATGCTTTCCAATCGGTCAATTGTAAATCATGTACCAAATTGTCAACAACTGGAGCAGTAGAGGGCACGGAAGGAGGTATAACTTTTGGTTTTTTTGCCATTTTATTGAATCTCTTCTTTAAGTATATAGTAGAATTACTAGTAAAGCAGTCGTTAAAGTATGGTATTCCATGAAGGCCGTCAACATTCTTTTCTTTTTCATAAATCGGCAGCTTAATTTATGCGCTATAGATGCCGGGAAAAGTGCTTGACCACAAAATGAATCAATATAACTTCAAAATGAATTGACGAATGTGAGCCTTTGCTATACCTTTTTTCATAACGTGATGTATTTGCGTTCTCGGTACAGATGACCTCGCTTCACCCAAAAGCCCTAGCCTAACCGCTGGGGCTTTTTCTTTGCTGGCTGCGCTAATACGTGGCCTTTTTTATGTCTTACGCCCGGCGTTCGCTGAGCGAACAAAGGAGCAAAAAATGACTGAGCCAGGTACTGGTGCAGCAACAGCCGCATTAACCGGCGTGACTGTAGCGGGGCTGCTATCAGGGGTTGATTCTGGAGTGGTGATCGGGGCTTTTGCCGGCGCCGTTATTTTTGTCATGTCGGCTACGGATTTTATCTGGTTGAAGAAAATGGCGTTGTTTGTTGTGTCCTTGCTGGTGGGCATTCTAGCGGCGCCGTTTGTAGCTGACCTTATCACCTGGGCGACTCCTGGCGATATCGAGGCTGGTGATCCAGTTGGTGCGCTGGTGGCATCTGCTATCGCAGTCCGGTTACTCATGTCCGCAAGTCAAAATCCAACAGGTTTTTTTGACCGATTCCGGCGAGGGGGAAGTGATGCTAAATGAATACCTCTTAATCGTTAACGCAATTACCTGCGCTGTGATGGCGGCGCGCATGATTCTGTATAGCAAAAAAGGGTCGAAGCATCGGCCCTTTGCGTCGTTTTGCGCTTGGATCCTGATTGTGGCTAGCGCATCAGTAACTATCCGCATTCTGACCGGTGATTATAGTTATGCGAATTGGTCTGAGACGTTGATTAATCTGGCGTTCTGTGTGGCTGTGATGGCTTCACGCGGCAACGTTATGACGTTAGCAAAACCCCTTCAAAGGTAATTTCCCATGACCTATAAATTCAGCCAACGCAGCGAGAATAGTCTCGTTGGCGTCAATCCTGCATTGGTGTCCGTTGTTCGTCGCGCCCTAGAGCTATCACCTGTTGATTTTATCGTTATTGAAGGCCTACGCACCAAGGCACGACAACAGCAGCTGAAAGACGCCGGCGCGAGCAAAACCATGAATAGCCGCCACCTTTCCGGGAATGCGGTAGACCTGCTACCCGTTGGCGCCGACTGGAATGATCATAAATGCTGGCTGCCGGTGCTGGTGGCCATGCACCAGGCTGGCCAAGAGCTTGGCGTAAAGCTGCGATTTGGCATCACCTGGACGGATAATCCAGAAGATAAGCCGGCGAAGTTCCTGGATGCCCCCCACGTCGAGATCCCCGCGTGATAGCCGGGTTACTTAAATATTGGCGGTTAGGTCTGGTGACAATGCTTGTTGCTGCCCTGGCTGTTTCGCTGTGGTCCGTCTCGTACTACTCAGAACGAGCAGAGCGGGCCGAGGGGCAGGCGCGCCAGCTGCAGGCCGATAACGCCCTGCAGGGTGAGACTATCGCTACCCAGGCGCTTCAGTTTAACCGAATGAACCAAATAGCCGGCGCGGTTGCTGGGTATCAAACAGCCGTCGGACTTAAATCAGAAGAGTCACAGAATGAAATCCGCAAGATTGTTAAGCGTGACCCAATTGGCCGGCAGTGCGTTGATCCTGCTGTTGCTAAGCGGCTGTACGACTACACGAACCGTCTACGTGCCGGCGCAGTGCCAGGCCTTGCCGCCGGCGCTACTGCAACAGATACCGCCACCGCTGCCGCCGGCTGCCGATTGACCTACGGCCAGGCTGTTTACTGGATTGAGCCGCTACTGGTAACGGTCGATAAATTAAACCGGCAGTTGGAAGGGGTGAAAGATGCCGACCGCGATCGAGCGATGGGTGGGC